>NZ_NMPS01000148.1:0-11126 GCF_002261125.1 Siphonobacter sp. BAB-5385
AGGGGAGCCGATCGGCTCCCCTTTTTCATTGTTAACTCAATTCTGTTACCGATTTCTTCATGGTTCCGGTCGTGGCCAGTCGCGTATGCCAGCTAAAGGCTTCTTCCAGGACGTGCGGCGTGTGTCCGCCCCGCTGACAGGCCCGCTCGTAGTACGATTGCAATTCGTCCCGGTAATCCGGATGTACGCAATTGGCAATAATCACTTTCGCCCGCTCCCGGGGAGCCAGTCCGCGTAGATCGGCGAGCCCCTGATCCGTTACCAGAATATCAACGTCATGCTCGGTATGATCCACGTGCGAAGCCATCGGTACCACGTGTGAAATGGCATTTTCCTTCGAGGCAGCCTGCGTCACGAAAATGCTCAGGAAGGCATTACGAGCAAAATCGCCGGAACCACCAATCCCATTCATCATGTGCGTACCACTCAAATGCGTAGAGTTGACGTTTCCGTAGATGTCAAACTCAATGGCCGTATTGATACCAATCACGCCCATGCGGCGAATGACTTCGGGAGCATTACTGATGTTCTGTGGACGGAGTACAACTTTATCGCGGTACAGGTTCAGGTTGTTCATAATCCGGTGATACCATTCTTCCGAAACCGTAATGGACGACGCGGAGGCGTAGGTCATTTTTCCGGCATCAATCAACTCAAAGGTGCTATCCTGCAATACCTCCGAGTACATGGTCAGGTTTTCGTAATCACTCTTCAAAAATCCGGACATTACGGCATTAGCCACTTTTCCGATACCCGCCTGCAAGGGTAAAAGCGACTTCTTGAGCCGTCCCTGCTTGAATTCATTTTTAAAGAAATCCAGTAAGTACTCGGCAATGGCCGTCGTCTTCACATCGGGTGGTACCACCGTCGCCGGACTATCCGGAATGTTGGTGATGACAATCGCTACGATTTTCTCGGGATCAACGGGAATGGAGGTACGACCGATTCGGGAAGAAGGCGAGGTAATCGGAATAATGGAACGTTCAGGATAGCCTCCCGTCAGAAAGATGTCATGCAGCCCCGACAAACCCAGCGGCATCGAAAGATTTACCTCCACGATCACCTGCTGGGCCAGAGCCGCAAAGTGAGCCGAGTTCCCCACGGATGTGGTAGGCACCAAACTTCCATCTTCCTCAATCTTAGTTACTTCAATAACGGCAATGTCTACCGGAGGCAGATGTCTGTTCTGGAGTTGTTCAACGGTTTCGTAGAGGTGATGGTCAATGAACATGACTTCCCCCGCATTAATACTCTTCCGCAATACCGGATCCACCTGAAACGGCATCCGTCGGCTGAGTACGTGGCTGGTGGTTAGAGCCGCATCGGTATTATGGCCCAGCGAAGCTCCCGTGAGTAAGGTAATATGCAGGGGTTCAGCCTGAGCCCGACTGGCCAGGGCGGGCAGTACGGCTTTACTATCGCCAGCTTTGGTAAAACCGCTGGATCCTACGACCATCTGGTCTTTAATGAGGGCGGCCGCTGATCGGCTGTTACTAGTTTATCGATGAGTTCCCGGCGTAAGATTCGGTCCTGATACATAATTCTTGAATGGTTTTCTGGGCACATTCAGGATATTCTCTGGATGCACTAAATCATTAACAAAACAAGGGTACGTCCGCTCCACTTGCACTGACTTTTGTGAGTTGGTGAGCGTACAGAAATCAGTTTCCATAAAAAAACACGCCCGTTGTGCGAGCGTGTTTTGTATTCGTAAGCCTGGACCTTCAGCAAAAGGCTTTCTCCGTTGGTTGGAGTATTGCACTCACACCGATGATTGGGTTCGGCAGACATCCCATTTCTAGTGTTTGATTTCGCGAATCTTAATGTTACGGAACCACACGGTATCGCCGTGATCCTGCAAACTAAAACGGCCCGTAGCGGCTTTGGCAAAATCGGGCATAGACTTGAATTTCGACTTAGCGACCATTTCTGCAAACTGAGGCGTACTCATGTCCGTTTCCACCACTTTCACGTCATTTTGATAGATTGTGAATTTGCCCTGATCCAGTACTACCCGCATGGAATTCCACTGTCCGGCAGCATTCGCATTCTGGGGCTGAGCCGGAATCAGATCGTACAAACTACCCGCCCGATGGCTTTCGAGCTTGCTGTCGGAATGCCGCTCATTATCGATCACCTGAATTTCAGGACCCGTCAGCCAGGGATAACGGTACTTTTTACTTTCCACGACGTGAAACATCACCCCGCTGTTACCATTTTCGGCAATCTTGGAATCGTACTTCAATTCAAAATTGGTGAATTCTGCGTCCGTAACAATGTCACCGGCAGTTGCTCCGGATTTACGGGCGTCCGCATCCAGCTTCAGCGTTCCATCCTCTACTTTCCAGGCGGTACCAATACCCTGACCATTATACGTATGCCAGCCGTTGGTCGTTTTTCCGTCGAATAGTAATTTAAAACCTGCTTTTTTTCTGCTTTAGAAAGCTTGTTGGGAGATTGGGCAAGACAGGCAACGGTCATCAGTGACAGAATGCCAATTAATGTCTTTTTCATGAATCTGAGGTTAACTAGTTGAAATGCAATGGTTTGCTTATCGACCCGTGGAACAAAGATGCGTATAGTCCTTTCCGCCCGCGTCGATGCCGGACAAAGCTAGTGGCAAAAACACGATTGCCTGCCGGGAAAGCGACATTTTCTTCGGTGTTCCCGGCTCTACTTTCTTATCCTCGATGGGATTTATTTACTGAAATTCAGTCGCTTATCACATTGGCACATCCATACACATTACCGCAGTGCCTTCCGACAACAAAGCCATTTTACTCGACGTATGTTTTTTCGTCTCCTTATTTTCGAGACTGGTCTTCTTATCAAAAGAATCCTCACTTCCTCCAGCCAAAACGTACGAGTAATCCTCTTCAGGGGCTATCTTTACAGCCGTTTTAATTGCCTCCCTATTTCTATTAAAATTCTTTAATCGGAACCGGATGGAAAGGGGAATGTTTACGTTTGTATTCTGCAAGCAACGCATCTATGTCCCGTCGTGTCTCAATGGGCTGTTATTCATGATTCTGATCCTCCGGTGCGTGATCTATTAACTCTTTGATTACCCTATGCCATCGTCTAAAAATAACCTTACTAACAAGCATGTTTTAATTTGTCGTACCGATGCCGTGGGGGATATGGTTTTGGCGATGCCGGTTTGTGGTTTAATCAAGGAATACTTTCCATCCTGTAAAATCTCCGTCTTAGGACGTACGTATACCCGGGACATCGCTCAGGCTAGTCGACACATTGATGGTTTTGTCAATTTCGACGACTGGCAGGGGAAAAGTGTAGAGGAAATCAATACCCTGCTGGCCACTGAAAAGATTGACGTGGCCATTCACCTGAAGGATTTAAGTACGGTGGCCTGGCAGCTGAAACGGGCCGGGATTAAGAAGCGAATCGGTACGACTAACCGGTTGTATCACTGGTTTACCTGCAATACGCTCGTACCGCTCAGCCGAAAAAACTCGGGTTTACACGAAGCCCAACTGAACGTTAAATTGCTCCGGGGGCTCAATATTAAACGGGACCTTTCCTGGAATGAAGTTTCAGATTATTACGGCCTCAGTCGTTTTCAACCCCTCAATCCAACGTTTGAAGCCCTGCTATCGCCCGATAAGTTTAACCTGATTATCCATCCCAAATCGCACAAAAACAGCAAGGAATGGAGTCTGGACAATTACTCGAAACTCGTTCATCGTATTGACCAGAATCGCTTCAAAGTCTTTATTAGTGGCTCACAAAAAGAACACGAAGAACTACTGCCCTGGGTACAGCAGCACGAAGGCCTGATTACCGACATTAGTGGAAAACTTCCCTTGAGTCAGTTCATTACCTTCATCAGCCAAGCCGACGGTCTGATTGCCTGTAGTACAGGTCCCGTACACATTGCGGCGGCGGCGGGTATCTTTACGCTGGGTCTGTATACGGATATTAAAACCAAGGATGCGGGTCGCTGGGGTCCGGTCGGAAAGAAAGCCGAGTCGCTAACGGCCCTGAATGCCGACATGGAAACGATTACGGTCGATGATATTCTAAACAAAATAAACGCCTGGCAGAAGCCCTAGGCGTTCCATAAAAAAGAGTCCGGATACTGAATCTGGACTCTTTTTTTATACCCTTGATCTGCCGTTTGGTCTACGACAAACCCAGTACTTTTTTGTTGAACGCATCATCCGAACCCGTACCAGCGAAATCGTCAAAAGCCCGCTCGGTTACGCGAATGATATGGCTTTCAATGAAAGGGGCTCCTTCAGCGGCTCCCTGCTCGGGATGCTTGATGGCACACTCCCACTCCAGTACAGCCCAGCCATCGTAATCGTACTGAGCCATTTTACTGAAGATGCCACTGAAATCCACCTGTCCATCGCCGAGTGAACGGAAGCGTCCGGCCCGATCTACCCAACCCTGGTAGCCACCGTACACGCCCTGTTTGCCCGAAGGATTGAACTCGGCATCTTTCACGTGGAAGGCATAAATCCGATCGTGGTAGAAATCAATGAATTGCAGGTAATCCAGCTGTTGCAACAGGAAGTGACTCGGATCGTAGTTGATCCCCGCCCGTGGGTGGTTGTTCACTTTTTCGAGGAACATCTCGAAGGAGATACCATCGTGGAGATCTTCGCCGGGGTGCAGCTCAAAGCCTACGTTTACGCCCGCTTCGTCGAAAGCATTCAGAATGGGCGTCCAGCGTTTAGCCAGTTCCGTAAAAGCCATATCCACGAGTCCAGCCGGACGTTGGGGCCAGGGATAGACAAATGGCCAGAGTAAAGCTCCGGAGAACGTTACGTGCGACGTGAGTCCCAAATTTTGACTGGCTTTCGCCGCCAGAATCATTTGTTCGGTAGCCCAGGCCTGCTGACCCGCGGGATCGTTGGCCAGTTCAGCCGGACCAAAACCCGAAAACATCGTGGCGTACGAAGGATGTACGGCTACCAGCTGTCCTTGCAGGTGCGTAGACAATTCGGTAATCTCAACGCCAATATCGGCGAGTTTGCCCTTCAACTCATCGCAGTAGGTTTTCGACTCGGCCGCGGTTTTCAGGTCGATCATTCGGGGATCACCACTGGGCAGCTGAAGTCCCTTGTAACCCAAATTCGCCATGTAACGGGCGATGCTATCGAGTGAATTAAATGGCTCCGTATCTCCTAAAAACTGAGCCAGGAAGATACCCGGTCCTTTTAGTGTTTTCATAGTAAATTAGTTATGAGTGAATGAATGATGATAACACGAGTGCATAACCCATGTTATCATCATTCTAAAATACTCTATACTTCCACCCAGGCTTGCTTGGTGTTGGATTCGAGGATTTTTTCGCAAATCAGTAACTCGCGGTATCCGTCAGCAAACGTTGGGAAGGTTGGTTTTTCCGGCATTTTACCCGCTTCGATAGCGGCATACACTTCCTTAAACATTTGCTTGGACGTATCGGCGAAACCTTCGTTATGGCCGCCGGGGAAGGTGATAATCGAGCGAACGTCGGGGTGTACCAGCGACGGATCCCGCAGCAGTACTTCATTCGCTCCATCGCGTTTACCGATCCACAACTCGTTGGGAGCTTCGGAATTCCAGGCAAAGGATTTTTTCGATCCGGCGATTTCGAGTTTCAGCTGGTTCTTCCGGCCTGCTGCCACTTGTGATACCGTAATCACGCCGCGGTTTCCGTTGTTGAAACGGAGTAATACGTTAGCGTGGTCTTCCGTCGTGATGGGTACGTCGGCGTAATCTTCGGGTTGCAACATTTTGCCCGAGTAGGTTTCTACGGGCTTCAATGGCTTCTTACGCGTTTTATGAATGATGTTGAAATCAGCAAGTACAGCTACGGTTTTCAGGCCGGTGATGTACTCGATGATGTCCATCAGGTGCGAGCCGATGTCGGCAATCGCACGGCTGTTGCCCGACTTATCGGGTTCCAGACGCCAGCTGTAATCGGTTTCGTAGAACAGCCAGTCCTGGAGGTACGAGCCCATTACGGAGTACACGTCGCCCAGTTCGCCACTTTCGTGCATGGCTTTCATCTGACGAGCCAGCGGATAATATCGCAGGTTGAAGTGAACGGCATTCACCAGACCCGTCTGAGCGGCTAGTTCTACCAGTTCTTCGGCTTCGTGGAGGTCTTTAGCCAGCGGTTTTTCGCAAACCACGTGTTTACCCGCCAGCAAAGCAGCTTTTGACTGCGAATAGTGAAGGAAGTTAGGCGTACAGATATGCACAACCTGAATGTCATCCTGCTTCAGCAGTTCATCGAAAGTGTACGAACGCTCGATGCCCAACTGAGCAGCTTTCGTAGCGGCGAGTTCAGCGGTTACTTCGCACAGGGCGGCTACTTCTACATTCGGCAAACGCCGCAACGCCTCAATGTGAGCGGGTCCGATGAAGCCCGTACCAACTACGCCTACTTTAATTTTGGTCATTTTTTGAATTGGTGAAAGTTTAGATTTTTCGCTGACGAATGATGAAGTTTTCATCGATTACCGAAAAATTTCCTGTCAATTGAACGTCAGCATTCGTTAAAAGCTCATGTATGAACTGCCCGGGAGCTTCGGGGGTAAAGGAATTCCATCGAAAATAAACGACTCCCGCCAGAGGCTTATATCCTTTTTTGAAAATCAGTTCACCGTAATCCCGATCAAAAGTAAGAATCGTACGGTTTTCCTGAATGGCAAGGTTCATTACTTCTTCATCTTTCGATCCAGAATAGTGTTCACCAACGGATATAATATCGACGTGACGTTCCCGCAACCACTGAATACTGGCTTTGGGAAAGTTTTCGTTGGCTAGTATTTTCATCAGGCCGCTTTTGATGGAATGGATTGATGAAACAGTAAGCCATCCCGCAGGCAATCCTGAATATATCCGAACACGGCCTGCAAGTCCTCACGAGACAACTGAGGATAGTTCTCGAGAATAGTCTGTTCCGACCATCCATCGGCTAGTCTGCCAATCAAAAATTCAACTGAAAGTCGGGTTCCTTTAATGACGGGCTTCCCTAGTAATACCTGTTCGTCTGATTCAATTCGCTCCTGCCAGTTCATACTACGTAAAGAAATTTAGTTGAGTCTACTCAAACTTCGTCCAGACGGCTCCATTGCTGTTCGACTTCAGCACCGTATCAATGAACGCCATTCCGCGTAAACCGGCTTCTACTCCGGGAAAATCGAAATCGGGATCAGGTTCCTGACCGGCTTCCTTCGCCCGTACGGCAAAAGCGAAGTTACGGTACAGACTGGCAAAGGTTTCCACGTATCCTTCCGGGTGACCGGCGGGCTGACGGGTGTGTACCTGAGCTGCCCGGGACTCGGCATTCACTCCCGTACGAATAATCCGGGAGCCTTTTTCCTGATTGGTCCAAACCAGCGTATTGGGTTCCATTTGTCGCCATTTCAGACCGCCCAGTTCGCCGTATACGCGGATGTTCAGGTCATTCTCCTCGCCGTTGCAAATCTGACTGTTGTGCAAAATACCCTTAGCTCCGTTTTCAAAATGAAGCAGCATATTGGCATCGTCATCGAGCTGGCGACCTTCCACAAAAATCGTCAGGTCAGCGAGTAATTCCGTAATTTTCAGACCAGTGATGTATTCCGCCAGGTTTTCGGCGTGTGTACCAATGTCGCCCACGCCACCAGCGGCCCCACTCTTGGAAGGGTCCGTACGCCACGCGGCCTGTTTGTTCGTACCGCTCGATTCCACCAGTTGAGACAACCAGCCCTGCGGATACTCGACAATCACTTTGCGTACCTTGCCGATGGCTCCGGATTTGATCAGGTGACGGGCTTCCTTCACCATGGGATAAGCCGTGTAATTGTGCGTCAGGCAAAAGACCAGATTTGTCTTTTCCCAAATGGCTTTCAATTCTTCGGCTTCGGCCCGGTTCAATGTGATCGGTTTGTCCAGTACCACGTGAAAGCCATTTTCCAAGGCCATTTTTGCGGGCGGAAAGTGCATGTGGTTGGGAGTTACGATGGATACAAAATCCATACGTTCACCCTCGGGAAGTTCTTTTTCCCGCCGAATCATTTCTTCAAAGCTGCCGTATACCCGATCCTCCGGCAAATACAGGGCTTTACCTGTTTCTTTTGACTTTTCAGGATTAGAACTAAAGGCTCCGCAAACGAGCTCAATTTCGCCATCTAAAGCGGCTCCCCGACGGTGTACAGAACCAATGAAAGCATCGAGACTGCCTCCAATCATTCCCATTCTGAGTTTTCTGGCCATGGATAGAGGTTTTTTGACTACGTGTGAATGTTTAATGGAAAGGTATGTACGGAAGAAAATACGCTGCCGCATTTACTGCGATGTACCCTGATTTTAGTACTAAACGGTCAGGCGAAATGTTTTCGGCAGGCGGTAATCCTTCTTCTTCCTTCGATACAAGCTGCCAAAGTTTGACAAGAAAATGCATATTTCAAATGAAGAATCGACATAAGCCGGAGAAAGTACCGGTTTGGCATACCGAATTTTTCACGCTTGCGTTTCAAGAATAAACCCTATTCTTTCTAGCAAAAATGCCCATCTTTTCGTTTTTTAGCCGAACTATTCATATGCACATTCCCTGTGCTAAACGTCAAATCATTCATACTAAACCCTTTATCTAAACCTCAATGGCTATGATACAGTCCGTTAACCGGGATCGTTTGTTTCTGGCAAGCTGCTTCGGTCTAATTACCACTGCCATGATTTTTGGAATTCGGGCCGGAATTCTTCCCCAACTGGGTGCCGAATTTGGGCTTACCTCCAAAGAACTTGGCTATGTAAACCAAATGGCTTTTCTAGGTTTTCCCATTGCGATGATCGTAGGCGGCCCGCTGTACAACATCATCGGTCCCAAACGAATTGTATGGGTGGCTTTCGTAACGCACCTGATCGGGATTGTCAGTACCATTTTCGCCGACGGTTTCTGGACTCTGCTGCTTTCTACCTTCTTCGTTGGTTTTGGTAATGGTACCATCGAAGCCGCCTGTAATCCCATGGTAGCCGATATGTACGAAGGCAATCAAACGACCAAGATGCTGAGTCGCTTTCACATGTGGTTTCCCGGCGGTATCGTCATCGGAAGTCTGGTCTCTAAATTCATGACCGACGCCGGATTGGGCTGGCAGTTACAGATGGGGGTTATTCTGATTCCCTTGGTGTTGTACGGCGTTCTGTTTTTTGGTCAGTTATTCCCGGAAAGTACGGCCGAAGAAGGTCACTCCAACACGACCAACATCAAGGCTATGCTCTCGCCGCTGTACATTTTCATGCTGATCTGTATGGCCCTTACGGCCATTTCCGAATTCGGTCCGGAACAATGGGTAGGTCCTATTCTGGAAAAAGCCGGAGCCAGCCCCATGCTGATTTTGGCTTTGGTGACGGGCTTGATGGCCGTTGGTCGTTACTTTGCCGGACCTCTGGTACACAGCCTTAATCCCACGGGCGTACTCTGGGCTTCCTCGGTTATTGCTACGATCGGTATTGTACTGATGAGTCAGGCTACGGGTGCTATGGTTTATGTTTCGGCGGTCATCTTCGCTATCGGTGTATGCTACTTCTGGCCGACGATGATTGGTTTCGTGGCCGAATATATCCCTAAATCCGGAGCCTTCGGGATGTCCATTATCGGTGGTATGGGGATGTTCTCTACGTCTATCTTCCAACCGATCATTGGTGGCTGGATTGACGATGAAATGAAAAATGCTACCGCACGCGGACTGACGGGCGATGCCGCTCAACTGGCTGCCGGACAGGAAACGCTCGATAACATGGCCATTTTCCCGGCCATTCTGATTATCGCCTTCGGTGTCCTGTGGTTTGTGATGCGTAACAAGAAACCCGGCCATCACCACGATGAAACGCTGGCCGCTCAACAGCCTCAGTTATAATTTTTGCCTACCTTTGTATAAAGTTTAGGCAGATGAAGGCTGGAAAGACGGACGTTTTTCCAGCCTTTTTTACTATTCCAATCCCTCTTTTCACTCGTATATGAAATACCTTGTTTTAGCGACCAGCCTGCTCTCAGGCCTTGCGGCTTCGGCTCAGGTTCAGCTACAAAAACTCTGGGAAACTGACTCTACCCAACTTCGTACACCCGAGTCCGTACTGGTGGATCCAGCCAGCAGTTCTATTTACGTCAGTAACATCGACGGTAAACCCTGGGAGGCCGATGGCAAAGGCTTCATTTCGACGCTGGCCGCCAATGGTCAGGTACAAACACTGAAATGGGCCGAGGGTCTCAACGCTCCCAAAGGCATGGGGATTTCGAAGGGAAAAATGTACGTAGCGGATATTACTGAAATTGCGGTTATTAACGTCCGCAGCGGCCACATCGAACGAAAACTGAAACCCGAAGGAGCCGTAAACCTCAATGATGTAACCGTTGGCCCTAACGGCGATGTGTACGTGACGGATTCGGGCAATAGCCGGATTTATCAGGTAAAAGGTAAAAACGTATCGGTATACCTGGAAAGTCCCGAGTTACAGCGACCCAACGGCATTAAATTCGTGGGTGACCGGATGTTCGTACTGACGTCCGGTAGTGGCGTTTTCTATGAAGTGAATCCGGATAAAAGCTTGAAGAAACTCGCCGAAGGCTTGCCCTCCGGCGATGGCATCGAACCCGACGGTACTAACTTTTTTCTCTCGCGTTGGGAAGGGGTGCTGCACTACTGGTACGCTGCCGACGGCAAACTCGTTCAGGTACTGGATACGCGGGCTCAAAAGAAAAACTGTGCTGACATTGGCATCGATCAAAACAAGAAAGTGCTGTACGTGCCTACGTTCAATGGGAATACAGTAGCCGCTTACCAGATTCCCTAGCTAGCCTTCGACCCGGGTTGTAATAAGTTGCAAAGAAAACTCGGGTCGAAGTATTCATTTTCGGGATATATCCGTGAGAAGATGGTCGCAAATACCTTATAAATCCTTTTTTCGGCCCGATAGACGCTTCCCGGGCATTTTCTTGAACAAAAGCCATAAAACGCATAAACTTTAAAAGAAAGAAAACTTTTTTTAGACGATGACTTGCGTTCGCGTCTGACAATCCCTTATCTTTGCACCACGTTAAACGAAACGGCTTAGCAAATCGCAAAAAACGTATCGATTAATACCTTAAATGGTCCGTTCGTCTAGGGGTTAGGACGTAT
>NZ_NMPS01000013.1:0-14389 GCF_002261125.1 Siphonobacter sp. BAB-5385
CAACGAGCTGCCAACTGCTCCATCCCGCGGTGTGTTATTGGACTGCAAATATACGGCACTTTCCGTTAAAATCAATACCTTTGCAAAAAAAACCGATTGGAGTACCCATTTATTTTTTCAGTTTAACTGATTATCAGTCGGCTAAGCTGAAAAATATTTTTTATAGTTTTGATTTTGTTGCATGGATAATCATAAAACGGGATACGTCAGCATTGTCGGGAAACCCAATGTGGGGAAGTCAACCCTGATGAATGCTCTGGTAGGCGAGCGGCTTTCGATCATAACGTCAAAAGCCCAAACGACCCGTCACCGGATCATGGGGATCGTCAATGGTGTACACGATGAGGTCCCTTTTCAATTGGTGTATTCAGATACCCCGGGGATCATCAAACCTCAGTATCAATTACACCAGTCGATGATGAATTTCGTTCGTGGCTCGCTGGAAGACGCGGATGTGATTCTTTTCGTGACGGATATTTTTGAGCAGTACGACGAAGATGATGTCATCGATAAACTAACGCGTATTCAGGATACGCCGGTTATTCTGTTGATCAATAAAGTGGATCTGGCAACGCAGGAGCAGGTCGAGGAAAAAATCGCCCATTGGCGGAACCGTTTCGCTACCCAGACCATTCTACCCATCTCTGCTTTGCATAAGACGGGCTTGGAGGAGTTGTTTAGCCTCATCATCAAGGCTATTCCAGTGCACCCGCCCTTCTTCGACAAAGAATCGCTGACGGATCGGCCTGAACGCTTTTTTGCGGCTGAAATCGTTCGCGAAAAGATTTTTCTGAATTACAAAAAAGAGATTCCCTATAGTACGGAAGTGGTGATTACTTCTTTCAAAGAAGAAGAAAACATCATCCGCATTCTGGCTGAAATCTACGTAGAGCGAAGCAGCCAGCGGGCTATTCTGCTGGGGCATAAGGGAGCTTCCATTAAGAAAGTGGGCATTGAATCCCGGCAGGAAATGGAAACCTTTTTTGGAAAACAAATTCACCTGGAAACCTACATTCGTGTGGAGTCCGACTGGCGAAGTAAAGCCAATAAGCTCCGCGAGTTTGGGTATATTCAAGAGTAATGGCTGCGAACGACTCCTTTTATACCGGAATCGTTGGGTGAACGAGGGTAGGCGGGAAACCGTTTGTCGTGAGCCGTTCGTGGAAACCATTGCTCCATCCGTAAACCGACGCAGCCGAGAAACGGCTGGTCTCTTAACGGAGTCTTAGCCTGTGAGAGGTGAAAGCTCCTAACACACATTATGTCAAATATTGTAGCCATTGTGGGGCGTCCCAATGTGGGAAAATCCACGCTTTTTAACCGCATCATTGAGCAGAAGAAAGCCATCATGGACAACGTCTCGGGGGTAACCCGCGACCGCCATTATGGATATGGTGATTGGACGGGTAAGTACTTTACCGTGATTGATACGGGCGGTTACGTGGTTGGTTCGGAAGATATTTTCGAGGAAGCCATTCGCGAACAGGTACAGATCGCCATGGACGAAGCTACCGTTGTCGTATTCGTGGTGGATTGTATTACGGGGTTGACGGGTCTGGATGAGGATTTTGCCAACGTCTTACGTCGCTCTAAAAAGCCCGTCGTACTGGTCGCCAATAAGGCCGATACAACGGAGAAGATGCATGCAGCGGCGGAATTTTATGCGTTAGGCTTAGGTGATCCGTATCCAATTTCAGCAGAAAATGGTAATAACACGGGTGACTTTATGGACGCCATTGTTTCTCACTTTGAGGACGAAGGCGTAGAAGATCCGGAAGCGGGTATTCCCCGGGTTGCCATTTTGGGTCGTCCGAACGTAGGAAAGTCATCGTTCCTGAATGCGATTCTGGGCCGGGAACGGAGTATTGTAACGGACATTGCTGGTACGACGCGTGATGCGATTCACACCCGTTATTCTTTGTACGGAAATGACTTCATCATTACGGACACAGCAGGGATGCGGCGGAAAGCTCGCGTCAACGACAATATTGAGTTCTACTCGACGCTACGGTCCATGCGTGCTCTGGATGAGTGCGACGTTGCTGTCATCATTCTGGATGCAGAACGGGGGCTGGAGGCTCAGGATATGAACATCATCGGGATGGCACACCGGGCGAAGAAGGGTATCGTACTGATGATCAATAAGTGGGATTTGATCGAAAAGGACTCGAAAACGGCTCCTGCCTGGGAAAAAGAACTTCGTCAGCGATTGGCTCCCATCGATTATGCTCCCATTGTCTTTACTTCGGTAGTGGATAAATTACGGATTTTCAAAGTCGTGGAGAAAGTGAAGGAAGTATACGAAGAGCGTCGCCGCCGGATTGCTACTTCACAACTGAACGACGTGATCCTACCCGAGATTGAAGCGTATCCGCCACCAGCAATCAATGGTAAATACGTGAAGATTAAGTATCTGACGCAGTTACCGACGCCAAGTCCGACGTTTGTACTCTTCTGTAATTATCCCCAGTATATCAAAGAGAGTTACGAACGCTTCCTGGAAAACAAATTCCGGGCTCACTTCGGCTTCGAGGGCGTACCGTTAACGATGTTCTTCCGGAAAAAATAAATGTAGTTGTTAGTTGATGGTTGGTTATTGTTAGAAGATTTACCTATAAACCACACCATTGATTTTTACTCAATTAGAAGAATAAAGAAAAAGGTCGCTCAACAGGCGACCTTTTTCTTTGGAACTAACGGTATTGGAACGGACTATCAGCCAACAACCAAATCTATTTCACACTATAGTTCGGAGCTTCTTTCGAGATCACTACATCGTGCGGGTGGCTTTCGCGAACACCAGCTGCCGTAATCTTCACGAATTTAGCTGCTTGTAGAGCTTCAATATCGCGGGAACCGCAGTAACCCATACCGGCTTTGAGTCCACCGACCATTTGGTACAGAATATCACCTACACGGCCTTTGTACGAAATACGACCTACGATACCTTCGGGTACCAGCTTCTTGATGTCATCTTCCGCGTCCTGGAAATAACGGTCTTTCGAGCCTTCTTCCATGGCTTCTACGGAACCCATACCACGGTAGCTCTTGAAACGGCGACCTTCGGCAATGATGATTTCACCCGGAGCCTCGTCCGTACCTGCCAGTAAGGAACCCATCATGATCGAGCTGGCTCCACCGGCAATGGCTTTTACAATATCACCGGAGTAACGAATCCCGCCATCGGCAATGATGGGAACACCCGTACCAGCTACGGCTTTCGCTGCTTCATATACGGCAGAAAGCTGAGGCATACCTACGCCCGCAATCACGCGAGTGGTACAGATCGATCCGGGGCCAACGCCTACCTTCACGGCATCTGCTCCGGCATCGGCCAGGGCTTTGGCACCTTCGCCAGTAGCCACGTTACCCACAATCACATCCAGATTGGGGAACGACGCTTTTACTGATTTCAACGCGTTGATTACACCCAGTGAATGACCGTGAGCCGTATCAATACTAATCACGTCTACACCTGCTTTGACCAGAGCGGCTACGCGATCCAGTAAATCGGGGGTTACGCCAACGGCCGCACCCACCCGCAGACGTCCACGGGAATCTTTGCAGGCATTGGGGTGATTTTTCTTCTTGAGAATATCCTTGTAAGTAATCAGCCCTACGAGTTTATTCGAGTCATCAACAATGGGAAGTTTTTCAATCCGGTGTTCCTGCAATACGGCTTCCGCTGCCTGCAGATCAATACCTTCACGAGCCGTGACGAGTTTATCCTTCGTCATGATCTCGGTAACGGGCTGGCTTAATTTGGTTTGGAAACGAATATCGCGATTAGTAAGAATACCGATCAGTTTACCTTCGGTATCAACGACGGGAATCCCGCCGATTTTATTTTCCCGCATCAGGCGGTGAGCATCCGCCAGCGTATCGCCTTCGGAAAGCGTTACCGGATCCAGGATCATTCCGGATTCAGAACGTTTCACCTTCCGCACTTCTTCCGCCTGACGATCAATGGACATGTTCTTGTGAATAATGCCAAGACCACCTTCCTGAGCCATCGCAATGGCCATTTCCGATTCAGTAACCGTGTCCATGGCAGCGGAAACTAAGGGAACGTTCAGGCGTATGTTTTTCGTGAGGTATGATTCGGTGCGAGTTTCGCGGGGGAGAACTTCCGAATAAGCGGGCAGCAGAAGCACATCATCGTAGGTAAGTGCTTCAAAAAGAAACTTGGAGGAGTCCAACATGGCAAATAACGGTGCTATTCTTATTTGCCGGACGAAGATACTATTTTTTTCGTGACTAGAAAAACTGCAAATTATTTAATACAAAATTAACAGACGTCCGGAGCTGACGTTTTCATTCTCAGGGATGTTCATAAAGGGGGCAAAAGTCTATATCCCGGGAAATTAATGTATTTTTGTATTTGTCAGTAATTGAGGAACACCGTGCAACATAGTCTGAAACTCCGTAAGCCGCTCGCTTTTTTTGATCTGGAAACCACCGGCATCAATCTGATACGGGATCGTATTGTAGAAATTTCCATTGCCAAAGCCATGCCTGATGGATCAGTACAGGTACGTACCGAAAAGGTCAATCCGGGCATGCCTATTCCGCTGGAGACGAGCCTGATTCACGGAATTTACGATGAAGATGTCGCGGATAAACCTCAATTCAAGCAACTGGCCAAATCACTGGCTCAATTTCTGGAAGGGTGTGACCTGGCGGGATTTAACTCCAATAAGTTCGATGTACCCATGCTGGTCGAAGAGTTTTTGCGGGTGGGTATTGATTTTGATACGAAAAACCGTCGCCTGATTGACGCTCAACGCATCTATCACATGATGGAACCGCGTAACCTGTCAGCAGCTTATAAGTTTTACTGTGGCAAGAAACTTGAACACGCTCACTCTGCCGAGGCAGATACACTGGCTACGCTGGAAGTACTCGATTGCATGATCAAACGCTACGAAGGGGTAGAAGTGGAAAAGAATAAAGACGAAACCTGGATTCCGGTCAAGAACGACATGGATGCTCTGCACGAGTTGACATCCGGACAATTCGTCGACTTCGCCCAGCGAATGAAGTATAACAATGAAGGCGTCGTCGTTTTCAACTTTGGTAAGCATACCGGCAAACCCGTACTCGAAGTATTTAAGCGGGAGCCCAGCTACTACGACTGGATGATGCAGGGTGACTTTACACTGGATACCAAACGAAAACTGACCGATATAAAACTGAAAAGCAGTACGTTAATGAAATAGTACCCACAAAAAAACGAGTCGAATAACCGGCTCGTTTTTTTGTACTCAGAAGGATAATCAAAATAGAGTACGATAAAAAATCTATGCAAATGCTTCCATGGCTGCATCGATCGTCCGGGCTTCCGGAAAAAAGGAAAGCAGCCGCAACAGAATATCTTCTACTACCTTATCCGGACACGAAGCTCCGCAGGTGAGCATAATCGTAACCGGCGAATGCATCGGTAAATAATTTTCAGAAACTTTCTCCGTTTTTTCGTGCAGATCGTAATGACGAATGAGCGTCTTATTTAGAAGCTTCGCTGCATTTTCAATAAAATACGTCGGTAGCTTTTGCTCGCACAATTCCACCAGGTGCGAGGTATTCGAGGAGTTATATCCCCCTGCAACTACGCACAGATCAGCCTGCTCTGCCAGTAAGCCATAGGTAGCCGACTGGTTATCATTCGTTGCGTAACAAAGGGTATCTCGTGTATCGGCAAAGTGAGCCGTCGCCTCACCACCCGGATACGTTTCAATCATCACCTGTCGCAGATAATCGGCAATGGCCTGCGTATCGGAAGCCAGCATAGTCGTCTGATTCACTACACCAATGCGTTGTAAGTCGCGACGAACATCAAATCCTTCCGAGTACTGATCCTTAAATTCTTCGTAAAAAAGCTCGGCTGGTTTTTGCTGACGAATGTACAAAGCCAGTTGCTCCGCTTCCTTCATATCCTTTACCACAACCGTTGGAGCATTCTGACGAGCGTGCGAAAACGTAGCCCGTGTTTCTTCGTGGGCTGGTTTCCCGTGAATGACTACCGTATAATCGCTTTGTCCGATGGAGGAAGCCCGCTTCCAGACTTTCTCCACAAAAGGACAGGTCGTATCGTATTGTTCGGTCTGAATACCAATCGCGGCAAGTTTTGCCTGAATCTCCAGCGTAGTACCAAAGGCCGGGATGATCACAATATCGTCAGCGGTAAGCGATTCCCAGGGAATCAGCTGCCGACCGGATGTATCCATGATAAATTGAACGCCTTGACTCTGTAAGTCCCGGTTCACTTCCGGGTTATGAATCATTTCGCTCAGGAGATAAATATGCTTGGAAGGATAGTTCGCGATAATCTGGTACGCCGTTTCTACGGCATTTTCAACGCCATAGCAGAATCCAAAGTGACGGGCAATAAGAAACCGCACCGGGCCGAAATCGATCAGCGTCGGTGTGAAGTCTTTCTTCATCTTATCCTGTTTGCGACGGAATTCCTTAATCGCACCAATGATAGGACTCTTAAATGTATCGGGGATTTGAAACGACTTCATTTTCTTGAATTTCGTTGCCCGTGGCGGCAGCGTACTAGCGGTACTGCTCATTTCTCTAGTAAGAACAAGTTTGTGAATAAACAGTTTTCAGAACTTGCTTTATGTTTTGATAAAACCTCCTAAAGACTGTAAAAATTCCTTTTCCCGGATAAATACAAAATGATCCAAGAATCTGAAAATGAATATTTTATACCTAGATTCAGCCTTCAAAAATAAGTATAATTTGATTGGTTCGGCGGGCTTGCGAAACGGAAATTTAGAAATTCGGAGGAGAATGGGCCAACGCAAGCTTTCAGACGCAATCCAGTGGTCGGCATTTCTTTCCGTTTTATCGCCAACGCATTACAATTCCGGAAAACTTCTTTATTTTTCATCCCGAATAAGCCGTTTGCTCTAAACCTTTTCTATATGCATCAAAACCGACGTTCCTTCTTACGGAACCTGGGCTTCGCAGCTGTAGCTACTACTGCCGCTTCCTCAACGATGGATGCGTGGGCCGAAACGGCGGCCAAAAAGCCCTTCTTTGAAATCTCCCTGGCGGAGTGGTCCCTGCACCGGGCCTTACGCTCTAAAAAAATGACCAATCTTGATTTTCCGGTCATGGCCAAAAAGGAGTTTGGCATCAGCATCGTCGAATACGTCAATCAGTTTTTTATGGATAAAGCCAATGACACCGCTTATCTAAAGGAATTACTGCAACGTTGTAAAGACAATGGGGTAAAGAACCACCTGATCATGTGCGATGGCGAAGGAAACCTGGGTGATAAAGACGCTGCCAAACGCAAAAAGGCCGTCGAAAATCACTACAAGTGGGTGGACGCCGCCAAGTTTCTGGGCTGTAAGACCATTCGGGTAAACGCCGCGGGTGAAGGTACGGCCGAAGAGGTGAAGAAAAACGCTATTGAAGGGTTACACCAACTCAGCGAGTTTGCTGCTAAAACGGGGATTAATGTCATTGTGGAAAACCACGGCGGGTACTCTTCCAACGGTCAGTGGCTGAGCGACGTCATGAAGGGTGTAAACCTGAAAAATTGTGGTACCCTTCCAGACTTCGGTAACTTCTGCATGAAACACAAGGCGGGCAATTACTTCGAATGCGAAGAAGAGTACGACCGATACAAGGGTACGGAAGAACTCATGCCCTTTGCCAAAGGCGTATCCGCGAAAGTCTACAATTTTGACGAAAAAGGAGATTGCGTGGAGACGGATTACAGTCGAATCATGAACATCGTAAAAAAATCGGGCTTCCGGGGTATTGTCGGCATTGAGTACGAAGGCGATAAACTTTCGGAAGAAGAGGGCATTCGCAAGTCGAAAGTTCTGCTCGAAAAGTGGTCTACATTAGCTTAACTTTTAAACAGTTTTGGGTCCTGGACCTTACGCAGTACACATACTATGGAAAAAAAATCTCCCTCTCGCCGCGAGTTTCTCAAAAAGGGAGCCCTGTCGGCAGCCGCATTTTACATTGTTCCCCGGCACGTGCTGGGAAAAGGATTTATCGCTCCTTCGGATAAACTGAATCTGGCTTCCATTGGAGCAGGTGGTAAAGGAGCCAGTGATATCTGGAATGCTTACAACAATGGGGCTGAAAACGTAGTAGCTCTTTGCGATGTAGACTGGAATGTAGCTGCTCAGTCCGTAAAACGCTTCCCGAATGCCAAACGATACCAGAATTACCGGGAAATGCTGGACAAAGAAGGCAAGAACATTGATGCCATTACCATCTCAACGCCCGATAACACCCACGCCGTAATTGCTATGGCTGCCATGCAGGCGGGGAAACACGTCTACGTGCAGAAGCCCTTGTCGCACGATATTTACGAAGCCCGTATGATGACCGAAGCGGCTCGTAAGTACAAAATCGTGTCGCAGATGGGTAATCAGGGTGCTTCCAGCGTGGGTAGCTGGCAGATGGTCAACTGGTTTAACGCCGGTTTGATCGGTACGGTGAATGAAGTACACATCTGGACGAATCGTCCGGTATGGCCGCAAGGTATTCCGGTACCTACGGGCAAGCACGAGATGCCCGAGGGTTTGGCCTGGGATCAGTTTATTGGTCCGGCTCAGTACGTAGATTACACGCCAGCGTATCACCCCTTCAAGTGGCGGGGCTGGTGGAACTTCGGTACCGGAGCACTGGGCGATATGGGTTGCCACTTGATTGACCCGGCTTTCCGGGTACTGGGTCTGGGTTATCCGACGGAAGTGGAATGTTCGGCGGGTGCTGTATTTACGAAGGACTGGACGCCGGAATACATTCCCGAAGGTTGCCCTCCCTCAAGCTCCGTACAGCTGAAATTCCCCGAAACGAAGAAGAATAAATCAGCAGTAACCATGTACTGGTCGGATGGTGGTATTCGTGCCTTCCACCCGGATCTGATCCCTGCCGATGAGCCCCTGGGGGATGCCGACAGTGCGAATGGTGTAATCCTGATGGGTTCAAAAGGAATTATGACCTGCGGAACCTACGGACATGCACCGAAGCTCTATTTCAATAAAAAGAAGATGAGCGAGCAGGATCTGGCCAAGTACAAGTGGACGGAAACGGAAATCCAGAAAATGCCCGAAAGTGGTCACCAGACTTCCTGGGTACGGGCCTGTAAAGAAGGATTTGGCTCGGAAACCCACAAGAAGTTAACGTCTTCGTTTGACTACTCGGGTCCGCTGACGGAAACGGTACTGATGGGTAACCTGGCTATTCGTAGCTACAACGTTCGCAAGCCGAACGCCGATGGTAAAGGTTTCGCTTATCCCGGTCGTAAGAAATTACTTTGGGATGGACCATCCATGCGAATTACCAACTTCGAAGATGCCAACCAGTTCGTAAAACGCGAGTACCGCTCCGGCTGGTCACTGGGATCGTAATCTATGTAAAGTGATAGAATGAGTGAAGGATAACAGGTATGAAGCTGATTCGTACCCGCTATCCTTCACTCATTTCTTATTATTTCACCGGCGTACCCTGTTGGAAGGTAATCTCCGAGGCCAGGCCTACGGAAGAAAACCGGATCGCTACGGAAGCCGCCTCTGATCGTTTCGTAATGTCTTCACAATGCGGGCCTGCTTCGAGGAAGTACACGTAGTACTCCTCATTGCGGTCCGCAATTTGATTAATATCGGGTTTACCGAAAATTTCCACGAAATCATTGGAAGTAGTGCCTTTCAGGATTTGCCGGATTTTTTTGAAATCCGGTACTAAGGTTTGCCGTACACCCTGACAGCCGCCTTTGTCGGCTTTCCACTTATCTACCGGGAATCCCTGTAGGTCGGGCTTAGGTTTACAGGCTGTGAGCAATAGCAAAAAGCAGGAAAAAAAGAGGAGACTACGCATATAAATCGGTGTTGTAAAAATCAAAATTCAGCTTGCTGGCCGGAACTACAAAAAAAATGTCCATACTTTAGCCAAACTCTGAAATAGTTTTTAAGTTTGTCGAAATTAATACATCTGACTATGAACGTTTCATTCGCGAAAGCTTGGTGGTGGCAACTGGGATCTCTCCGTTGAACAGCCTCTTTTTGCGTCATGTAAGCGAATCAATAAGCACAAGCCACAACGCCCGCTGTTCAGCCGAACAGTGCGTTGTGCGTTTAAATCCCTTAGTAACCTTCACACGGAGGTAGTTTAGCTGGTAAAGCGGCGGTCTGCCCACCCGTGCGAATAACGAATCAACGTACTGTGAAAAACTTTTCAATTACGACCCATCACCGCCGCTTACTGGCCGATATGCTGACGCCCGTGAGTGCCTATCAACGCTTACGGCGTCAGTTTCCGAACACCGTTTTGCTGGAAAGTGCCGATTACCACGCCATGCAGAACAGTATGAGTTTTATTGGCTGCGATCCCGTCGCCAGCTTTATCCTGGACGAAGACGTTGTAACGCAAAAATTTCCTGACGGTACTACCGAGCAGTTTACCCTCGAACGCCGGAAAGACGCCGTAGCTGCTCTGCGGAATTTTGCGGGTTGTTTCGAAGAAAAAAACGCGGGGTTTCCCTTTCCAACGGGCGGACTCTTTGGCCACATGACCTATGATTCGGTGGAATATTTCGAAGACATCGAAATTCAGCCCAAAAGTCCCGAGTCAGCCATTCCGCAGATTGTCTACTATGTCTATCGGTACGTCATCGTGTTCAATCACTTTAAAAACGAAGTGTACCTCTTTGAACACCAGTACGGCGATACGCAAAACAAGAATACGGAAGGCTTAAGCCAACTGGAGTTTCTGATTCAGACGCCTAAAACGTCTTCCGGGAAGTTTAAGCTGGAAGGCGAAGAGGAAACCAATCGGACGGATGAGGAAATGCGGGAAGTCGTCAACAAATGCATTGGCCATTGCTTACGCGGCGATGTGTTTCAGATTGTACCGTCCCGCCGTTTTTCGCGTACGTTTGAAGGCGACGATTTTCAGGTATACCGGGCTCTGCGTTCCATCAATCCTTCGCCGTATCTATTTTACTTCGACTTCGGCACGTACCATATTTTCGGCTCTTCGCCCGAAAAACAGATTTTCATCAAAAACGGACTGGCCGAAATACACCCTATCGCGGGTACCTTCCGTCGGACAGGCGATGATGAACGCGACGCTGAACTGGCCCGTGAGTTACTGGCCGATCCGAAGGAATCCGCCGAACACGTGATGCTGGTGGATTTAGCCCGAAACGATTTAAGTCGGAGCAGTGATTCCGTACAGGTAGAAACATTCAAGGAGGTGCAATACTATAGTCACGTCATTCACCTGGTTTCGAAAGTGGTGGGTAAGATGACGGCGGGTACCAATCCCCTGCAACTGGTAGCGGATACTTTTCCAGCGGGTACGCTGTCCGGTGCTCCCAAGCACAACGCCATGACGATCATTAACCGTTACGAAACGACCAACCGGAGTATCTACGGGGGAGCCATTGGTCATTTGAACTTCAATGGAGATTTCAACCACGCCATCGCCATTCGTACCTTCCTTAGTAAAAACAATACGCTGTTTTATCAGGCCGGTATGGGCGTCGTAGCGAAGTCGAACGTAGAGAGCGAATTACAGGAAATTCACAGCAAACTAGCCGCCTTACGCAAAGCCATGGAAATGGCGGAAGAGTTATGAGTTTAGCGTTTTGGGTGTAGCGTGAAGGGAACGCTAATCGGGCCAAATGCTTATAAAACCAACGGATTGTTGATGAACTAACAACAATCAACCAACAACGAACAACAAAAAATGCCTTACAAAATATTAGTACTCGATAATTACGATTCGTTCGTGTACAACCTGGTGTATCTATTAAAGGAAATGGGTCACGAGGTGGATGTCTTTCGCAATGATAAGATTACCCTCGAAGAAGTAGCCCAATACGATAAGATCCTGTTGTCGCCTGGTCCGGGTATTCCTGAGGAAGCGGGGATTATGCTGGATTTGATTCGGGAATACGCACCCACCAAATCCATCTTTGGCGTTTGTCTGGGCCATCAGGCCATCGGCGAAGCCTTTGGAGCGAAATTGCATAACATGGGCGATGTTCTGCACGGCGTAACGACCAAGTGCGTCATTACCGATACTACCGAGAAGTTATTCCAGGGTTTGCCCGAATCCATTGAAGTATGTCGGTACCATTCCTGGACGGTAGTACCCGAGTCTATGCCCGAAGAATTGAAAGTAACTGCCGTTGATGAAAATGGCTTTGTACTGGCCGAGGCTCATACAACATACGATGTTCGTGGCGTGCAGTTTCACCCCGAAGCGTATCTGACTGAATATGGAAAAGAAATGTTGAGTAACTGGTTGAAATAAATCATTCACTCCGTTTTCCTTCTATATATATATAAGCCAAAACTTACGCATGAAAGAGCTTCTTTCCCACTTGTTAAACCAACAAGCCCTAACTACCGAACAGGCCTATCAGGCTCTGCTCTCCATTGGTCAGGGTGAAGTAAATCCTTCCCAAACGGCTGCTTTTCTAACGGCCTATGCGATAAAAGGACTCAGCGTTCCTGAACTCAATGGATTCCGGCAGGCCATGCTGGAGCTTTGCGTTGCCGTCGATTTCCGGGAATTCGAACCCATGGACGTATGCGGTACGGGTGGCGATGGAAAAAACACCTTCAATATTTCCACGACTTCAGCTTTTGTGGTCGCCGGGGCAGGGCAGACGGTTGCCAAACACGGTAATCACGGCGTTTCGTCTTCGGTCGGTTCTTCTACAGTGATTGAGCGATTGGGGTATCAGTTTACGAACGATTATGATCACTTGCGACGGCAACTCGAATCGGCGGGTATTTGCTACCTGCATGCTCCCTTGTTTCACCCGGCCATGAAGCACGTAGGGAATGTCCGTCGGGAGCTTGGATTCAAAACTTTCTTTAATTTATTAGGACCCTTGATGAATCCGGCTTTTGTACAGCGACAGCTATCGGGCGTGTACAATCCCGATGTAGCCGAATTGTATGCGGGGGTATTGCGATCTGCGGGCGTACGATTTGCAATCGTACATGCCTACGATGGGTACGATGAAGTATCGCTTACGGGAAATTTTCTGTTAATGAATAACCATGAAACCCGGCAGGTGAGTCCCGAAGAAATGGGATTGAGCCAATGGTCGCAGGAAAGTCTGGCGGGTGGAAACAATTTGCAGGAATCCGCCGACCTCCTGGTTCGCATTCTAGAGAATCGCGGAACGCCCGCCCAAACGCAGGTCGTACTGGCCAATGCGGCGACTGCTTTGTACGCCGCTCAGGATATTTCACTGGAGGAAGCCTTGGATCGGGCTAAGGAGTCGCTGGAAAGTGGACGGGCGTATCAGTCCCTGAAAACCTTACTAAGTGCTTAGGCAATACCAACGCTTTTCTAACCTATATATATACACCTATGAAAATCGCACTGATTGGAGCCGGAAACGTAGCTCATCATCTTGCGGTAGAATTAGAGGGGGCCGGACACGACATCATCACCGTCTATAGTCGAAAGTTGCCGAACGCTGAGGCACTGAGCGACCGACTATCCATAGCCGTAGCAACGAACGAACTAAACTTTGCCGAAAGCGAAGCCGAACTCTTCTTACTCACAACGAGTGACGACGCTCTGGAAAAGATCATCCCACAGATCGTATGGCCGGAGGAGGCGTTGGTGGTACATACAGCCGGAGCAAAATCATTAACCGTTTTGCAAAACTTGCTGCGGGTACACAGCGATGTTCCCTTACGCACGGGCGTTTTCTATCCCCTGCAAAGTATTAATAAGAAGATACCGCTGAACTGGAAGGAAGTGCCCATCTGTATTGAGGGAGCGGATGAGGAAATTGAACACCAGTTGATCGAAATCGCCCGAACCATTAGTGATGAAGTATACCTGGTCAATTCCGAAGAGCGACTACAGTTACATTTGGCGGCCGTATTAGCGAATAACTTTCCCAATCATCTCTGGGCTCTCACCAAAGACTTACTAGCCGAGCATAATCTGGACTTCGAATTAATGAAGCCTATTCTAAAGGAAACTCTGCGTAAAGCATTGGACGCAGATCATCCAGCTGAAGTTCAAACCGGTCCCGCCCGAAGAGGTGATCAAACTACGATGGCTCGCCATCTACAGTTATTGGAAGATCAACCCGAGTTAGCCCGTATCTACCAAACCATCTCGGAAAGCATTATGCGATGGTATTTATAGGTATTGCGAAAGAAAGAATAGATTAAGCTGAGGAGTGACCGTATAAAGGTGAAGGAAGTGGAGCAAGTGCCAAAGAAGTGGGCAGTAGTATGGTTTTAGGGGGTAAAAGGAGGTAACTGAGGGGCTGTAAAAAAGTTTTGAGAATTTTACAGCATTAAGTCACTGTAAATCAGCAGGTCTCTAAAAAGGCCAATAAATATTTTCAAAGTAGGCTTGACAAGGGGGA
>NZ_NMPS01000149.1:0-1097 GCF_002261125.1 Siphonobacter sp. BAB-5385
TTGTAGAACTGTATATAAATCAGAAACTTAGGTAATGCTTAAACGGTCGGGATCAGGAAGGCGGCCAGCGGCAGAGCCAGTAGCGGAATCCCCCCTTGTACTGAGGTTAGTTCCTGGGCAGTGAGTTCGGTTACGTTGGGTAAGGCGTTCATTGGTTTGTTTTTAAACGTGGATGAAAACAGTATATCTATTGGTTTGTAAGGTTTGCCAGAAAAATAGTAGTTAAGGCCAATCTTGGCTTATACTACTCGGACGCTTTACCAAAGCAGGTATTACGGCAGGGGTACGACCAGTCCTACTTTGGAAGGATGATCCTGTACCGGCTGTCCCTGGCGTAAGTTCCGCATCATCCATAGAATGAGCAGGTCGCCAAAGGCTGCTACGGTGAAGCTGATGCCAAAAGCTAGTATCCAGCCGTTACCCAGTACTAAAGCCAGTGCGTACGGAAACAAGCCCATGATCAGTAGCGGCATCATAACCACCACACGGTATTTTTCAACGGGCATGGCTACGGTAGGGTGAAAATAGGGCGTCAGGCTTTTCCACTGAATGCCGAATTTGGTCTGGCTCCATTGGATTTTTCCGTAGTAAACGGCCGTCAGGGCATGGATCCCTTCGTGAATTAGGGCTCCTAGCAGCAGTACGCCCAGCCAGCCGAACCACACCGAACTGGAGAGTTTCCCGAGGTCGAGCAGACTCCCCCCCCAGAGATACTGGTACGGCGTCCACAGCAACAATACACCCAGCAAACTGGCTCCTAGGCCAAAAATCTGAGCTTTACCGGATGAAATGGTCAATTCCTGATTCATAAGATTCATAGTCATTCCTATCTTACACAAATGCCTTCCTATCGAAGTCGGTTTGCGTGGTTTCTCAATTTCAAAGATTACTACAGCGGGATCACCGCTCCACTCCTGTACTTACTCCTCATGAAATCAGCAGGAAGACACGACTTGCTGAAGGCCGTGCCTTCCTGCGACTCTAATTCAGATCACGCTTAGGAAAGAGCGGCGTAGAGAGCTACACCGGCAATGTATCCCAGGAGCAGAGCGGGTACGATACCGCCTTCTACTTCCATCAATTCGTTTTGATCTAAA